>NZ_JCBDGH010000087.1:0-12405 GCF_059833955.1 Vibrio sp. R15-SG3-ISO1A | reverse complement strand
ACCACCTCATCAATCGGCGTCGTATCGGCCTGTTCTGGTTTACCTTCAAGCAAAGCATCCACCACTTCAGAAGTGATGACCACACGCTGATGGGTATCATCAGGATTGCCGACACTCGACACTTCACTGGTCACGCTTGGTGGCAAGGACGCAGAGTCATCCTCGGCATTGGTCAGAAAGGGATCGGTCACCGGCTCAGGCTCGACGGTCTTCGCTTCACTCGTTTGCGAGTCTGGAGCGGGCGTTTCGGGCAGAGTTGGAATGACCGTTTGCTCCAAGTTTTGACTGATTTGCTGGGCTTTCTCATCTGGGGTGGGCTGATTCATCAACCACCAGTAACCACCGCCGATCAGCAATAGCAGGACAATAATCACCAACGCCATATTCAACGGTGATGCGACAATCGAGCGGATAATGATCCTTTTTTCCACTTTCTGTTCCCCTAGCGCCATAATTTTACCGGGCCGACGCGCGACACTGCGGTATGCATTTCTCACTCGTTTTTCCATGTCGTCTTCGACATATCGAATCACGAGGTGCTCAAAAAATCGTTCCGCTTCGTGCTCAGTCAGCGGCTCGATATCAAAATCTATCGGTTTATGCTCTTGGCCGTAACTCAATCGCGTCAACAAAGGCTCAAGGCTATTGGATGCCGCAAAGAGCACCACATTGACGTTCCACTGCGGGCGCTCTTGCGCCTCAAGGACTAACATCCACAGTTCTGAAATGAACGACTCACTCAACAAGTGCGCGTCGTCGATGGCGATCAACACATCACAGCGCTCTCCCTCCATTAAACGAATAAAGGATTCAGACAAGGCGTCTGCAGGGTTAAACAGAGGTTCAGAAAAAAGCTGAGAGAGGACGGTAAGGCGTCGTTGAGATTCGTCCTGATTGGGGTGACACAAAAGCAGAGATTGGTTTTTGTCTGGCGACCACGCCTCTAAAAATCGCTGCGCAAGCCAAGTTTTGCCCGCACCACTTTCGCCACCAATGGTGACGAGGTTGGATCCAAAGTTAGTCAGCAGTTGCATGCGTTCCAGCAACTCAGTTTGAGAGTCTAACTCCAAAACACGCGGGGAGCTCATTGCATCATCCTAAGACGTAGAGTGCGCAGCGACCTAAGCCACTGCGCCACAGTTCAATCAATTACAGCGTGCGCCCATAGTCGATTGCGTCTCGTAACACGGACTCTGGGACACCTTTCACCACATCGGCACTACCAATGCTGGTCGGTAGAACCAATCTCAATTCACCAGAAAGCACTTTCTTATCGCGCATCATGTGTTTGATAAAGTCATCAAATGACATGCTGTCTGGTGTGTGGATTGGCAGCTTGGCTCTTTTTAGTATAGAGACAATTCTCTCCACTTGCTGCTCATCAATAAGCCCTTGAAGCTGAGCGGTTTTTGCAGCCATCACGGTACCCGAAGAGACCGCTTCACCGTGGAGCCAATTACCATACCCTAACTCAGCCTCAATCGCATGACCAAATGTATGACCTAGATTCAACAACGCGCGAATTCCAGATTCTTTCTCATCTTGCGCCACCACTTCCGCTTTGATTTGGCAGCAACGCGCAATGGCGTAAGTGAGTGCTTGTTGATCTAACGCGTACAGCGCATCGAGGTTATCTTCCAACCAGACAAAGAAATCGTGATCGTAGATGATGCCGTATTTGATCACTTCCGCCATACCCGCGGCAAACTCTCGCTCGGGCAAGGATGCCAAACAGTCGGTGTCAATGATCACCGCTTTAGGCTGGTAGAATGCGCCGATCATATTCTTGCCAAGCTTGTGGTTAACGGCGGTTTTTCCGCCCACCGATGAGTCGACTTGAGAAAGCAAGGTCGTCGGGATCTGAATGAAATCCACCCCGCGCTGATAACAGGCCGCCACAAAGCCAACCAAATCACCGATCACCCCGCCGCCGAGGGCAATGAGCACCACATCGCGCGCAGTGTTGCCTTCCAGTAGGTAGGTCATGACGGTGTTGAATGTCTCTAGCGATTTGTATTGTTCGCCATCAGGCAGTGCCAACACTGACGCGTCGCAATCAAGCTCGGCCAATTGGGCTAAAAGAGTCTCAGCATAAAGAGGTTCAACGGTGACATTCGTAATCACCACGACTTTTTGCTTAGCTTTAAGAAGGGAAAGTTGGGCCGGATCGCGAAACAATCCGGCACCAATCGAAATGGGATAGCTACGTTCGCCTAAGCTGACCGTAATCCGTTCCATGGGAATCTCCAAATGCGAATAAAGAGTGGCTGTTAACCTTCTTCTAGCATTTTTACGATCTGGTTGGCTACCACTTTTGCACTTTGATCGTCAGTACGGACCGTGTAATCCGCAATTTCTTCATAAAGTGGGTTACGTTCCGCAGCCAAAGCTTCAAGAACTTCACGTGGTTTGTCCGTTTGAAGCAGCGGACGTTTTTTGTCACGGTTTGTACGGGCAAGCTGTTTTTCGATCGTTGTTTCTAGGTAAACAACAATGCCACGTGCAGAGAGACGATTACGGTTTTCTTTGCTCTTAATTGAGCCACCACCGGTTGCCAGAACAATACCTTGTTCTTGAGTTAGGTCTTCGATCACTTTTTCTTCGCGCGCTCGGAAACCGTCTTCACCTTCAACGTCAAATACCCATGCGATATCTGCGCCAGTGCGCTCTTCAATTTCAGTGTCAGAATCAACAAACTCCATATGAAGCTGTTGAGCGAGATGACGACCAATGGTGCTTTTGCCGGCGCCCATTGGGCCAACAAGGAAAATATTGCGTTTTTCAGCCATGTTTAGCAGTAATTTACAACGTTAATTCAATGACATCGCCACAAGAGAGGCCAGTATAAAACTTGCCAAGAAAGTGCTTGTGGCACCGATTCCTCACAGATAATTCGTGATAAGACCCGAAATTATCTAGATCTGGTGCCACTAATGCAAACTATTTTTACTTAAGCTTAATAATAACGCCTCATCTTATTGCAAGACGACCTTAGGCGTGACAAAGATCAGCAGCTCACTTTTGCCCATTTTCTGGTAACTTCGCTTAAATAGCGCCCCAAGTAGGGGTAAATCCCCCAATAACGGCACCTTATCGACAGAATCCGTCACACTATGTTGAAAAATGCCGCCCAGCACGACCGTTTCGCCGTTCTCCACCAGCACTTGTGTACCGATGCGCTGCGTATCAATCGCCACTGCCTCACCCGTGCCGGTTTTCACCACTTGACCCGGCCTATCCTGCGTGACACTCAAGTCCAACACCAAGCGGTTGTCTGGCGTGATTTGTGGCGTGACTTTCAAACTTAGTACCGCCTTTTTAAAGGTCACACTGGTGGCACCACTCGAAGAGGACTCAAGATAGGGAATTTCCGTTCCTTGCTCGATATAGGCGGGCTTTTTATTGGTGGTGATCAAACGAGGGCTGGAGATCACCTCCGCTTTCGATTCACTCTGCATGGCAGATAACTCGAGATCGAGCAGCGTGCCTGAGCCCAATTTGGCGACTTGAAACGCGATTGACGAGGCATTGGCCGCCGTTGCCCCTAAGTTGACGTTCAAAAAGTCATCCACGGGAAGCGTATCTTGGTCAAGCAAGCCGCGCTGGTACAGGTTGCTCTCAATACTTCCACCCACGGTATTGTTGCCATTAGTTGAGGTAAAGCCCCAACGCACGCCAAGCTCATCAAGGTTACCCTCGTTAACGGTCACAATCCGCGCTTCAATTTGCACTTGCTTGACGGGCACATCGAGCGATTCCACTATTTCTCGCACCACATCGATATTCTCTTTTAAATCACGGATCAGTAAGGCGTTAGTTCGCTCATCAATACTGAGTGAACCTCGCTCTGAGAGCATGCTCATTGCACTCTCGCCGCCAATCATATCGGCAATGTCCGACGCTTTGGCAAACTTCACTTTGATGATCTCCGAGCTAAGTTCGCCAAGCTCCGCCTCTAAGCGCGCTTTTTCTAGCGCCTCTTTTTCCCGCAGATCTAACTCGGCTTTAGGCGCCACCAGCACCACATTGCCATCCACACGCTTATCGAGCCCTTTCACTTGTAAGATGATGTCGAGCACCTGCTGCCAAGGTACACCATCAAGACGCAGCGTTAAGTTGCCCTTGACGGAGTCGGACACCACCAAGTTGAACTGGTTGTAATCGGCAATGAGCTGCAAAACGTTGCGCACTGGAATATCTTGGAAGTTAATCGAAATGGTTTTGCCTTCCTTTTCCATGATGTTGACCGGTTTTGCCGCCTCCTCTTTGCTCACTTTTTTAACTAAGACCTCAAGGTAACTGCCATTGAGGCTATAGTCGTAGCTGTACTCACCTTCGATATCGGCAATCAATAGCGTGCTTGGCTGTTTACGAAACACTTCGATTGACTTCACCTGGGTGGAAAAGTCTTTGACATCGAGTACATACAGCTTGTCATCGGGCACCTGGGTATTGAGCAGCTCAATGCTCAGCCCCTCTTGCGCTTTTTGTAAATCCACCGCGACCTTTGGGCTTTGCAACTGCACAATGATTTTGGCGTGTTGCTGTTTATCCACTCGAAAGTCGATGTCCACCAGACGGTTGGGTTCATTGCTCGTCGCCAACACGGCGCTGCTAAAGACAAGCAACCATAAGGCCATTAAGCCACAGGTAAACCGCGTGTGTTTTCTTGGGGGGAGGAGTCCTTTCACCATGATTTCATCTCAATTATTAACATCTATTTAAGCGCCAGTTTGACGTTGCGGGTATTCCAGCAACCTAAGCCATCTGGCAAAGTCTCATTTATCGTTAGGTAACTCTGGGTTACTTTGGTTATTTTTCCGTTGTTGACGCCAATGTATTGGCCGCGCGTCGCTTTAATCACTTCGCCCGTCGGCACCTGAATCAGAGCAGAAATCGCGCCTTGACTGCTCATCACACCGGTCAGACGCAGTTTGCTAATGGGGTAGCGCTCTAAACGACCACTTTTGCGCCGAGGCTCGGGCTGCCAACAATCCACCTTGGCGACGGGTTGGTTCATCGCAATGGCCACTTTAGGCAGGACAAAAGGCTCTCTCAGATCGTGCGCTTGATAGGCACTGGCCTTGAACTCAAGTACCGGTGCCAGCGAGGCCACTTGATGACGCGCGCTTGACTCGATCTGCTGACGAAATTGATCCAACGGCGCTTGATTGGCTTTACATCCGGCGAGTAACAAAGCGCAGCCCAACAGCGCTCCCCATGACGAGTATGAGAGACGGCGATTATTGTTCATCTTTCACCTCCGGTTTAAATTGGTAGGTGTAGGCACGCACACGAAAGTGCAGCGTACTGCTCTCTTGGCTGACCCGCTGCCAATCGACATCGTCAAAGTTGATGATGCGCGGTAACTGCGCGATCGCCTGTGAGAACTGGCCAATATTGTGGTAATCGCCCGTCAGTTCGATATTGAGCGGCAAGCGGTAGAGAAACTCTTTATTTTGCTTTTCACCCCAATCGATGCGAGTAAAGGTGAGTGAGTGCTTCAACCCTTGCTCATTGACGGCAGCCAACATGCTCGCCAGCTCTTTCTGTACCGGCAGTTGGCGTGATAAATAGTCGTAGCGCTGTGAAAGCTCATCCAACTGCGCTTTTAACTGCGGCAGCGCCGCCACTTTGTTCGCCTTGATGGTGGCGGTGGTTTTGAGCACTTGCTCCTTGTCGATTTGCCGTTGCAACTGCTCGTTACTCGGTTTCAAGTAAAACCAGTACCCCACTCCCTGCAGCAACAAAATCAAGACTGCAATGACGCCCAGTTGCGGCAACAACGGCCATTCGGGTAACTCTTCAAAATCCAAATCGGTGTAACTGGCCATCACTGCACTCCTTGTCGATTCGCGTCATCTTGATTGAGCAGAGAAAACGAGACGTGAAAAGTCTGAAACTGTTTACCAAAACGTTGTTTACCCAGCACAATCGAGTGCATTTCTACGTTACTGAGTTGAGAAGACTTTTCTAAATTGTCGAGCATGGTCGCCAGTCGCGAGGTGGTATCACTGATGCCTGACACCTCAAGTTGCTGACCATTCATCTTGATCTTGTCGACGTACACACCTTGCGGGATCATCGCAGGGATGAGGTTCATGAAATCGGTGGTTTTATTGCGCTGCTGTTGCAACTCCTCAACCACCGATAGTCGGGTCAATAACGCTGAGTGCTCTTTTTCCACTTGCTTTAGGTTGTCAATTTGCTTGTCGAGGCTCGCAATGTAGCGATTGAGATAATCCAACCTCTGCTGCTGCAACCCTTTTTGATAGTCGAGATACGCCCCCGCGCCCCATTGGACACCGCCAGCGAGCAGAACGCCGAGCACAACCAGCGAGAAAAATCGGCGTCGATGACGCGCCTTGATCGCCTCTCGCCAAGGCAACAAATTGAGGCTATGCAGCATGGCGATTCTCCATCCACTGAAGGCCTCTTAGTGCCAGTCCCGCAGCGGTGGCAAAGGCAAAGCCCGGCTTCTTGTTGCCTTTGCTCGCGCCTTGAACTTTGCTCGCGCCTTGAAATAGCGCCAAAGGATCGAGCGATTCAAACTTGAGCTGTAAACGGTTTACGACCGCATCTTGCAACAGCACCTGCAATTGAGGGTCGCACGCCGCACCACCGGTAAGCCAGACGCCCTCAATCTCCCGATTGCTCATCGACGAGACCAGTTGAATGTGGCGCTGCAACTTATCCATTACCTCTCGGACAAAACGTTGCTCACCGCTTTCAAGGGACTCGCTCGGGTGATGAATCACACTTTGTGTGCCAACAGGGAACTCTTTGCACAAGGGCGGTTTGTCCCATACATCAATGCACACTGAGGCTTGAGTAAAACCGACATCGAGCAGCAGCCAGTTTTTGCGCTGCTGGATACGCGCGGCCTCGTGCCATATTTGCGTCAAACCGTAGGCTTGTACATCAAGTAGCACAGGCTCAAAGCCAGCTTTGCTGGTGGCGTCAACACGGCTATCGACCAACTCTTTGCGGGTCGCAAACACTTGGTAACTGGCGGTGGCGTGGCGCTGCGCTTGTGGGTCTATCGCAACAAAGTCTAAATTCAGCTCTTCGACTGGAAATGGCGATTGATGAGAAAAGGCCTGAAAGATGGCAAACTCTCTTTCAGAGCCGGAAAGTTCGCTATCTATTTGTAATACCTTGCTAATTACGGCGTTGTCGGGCACGCACAAAGCGGCCTTGCGACTAAATAGTGGCAACCCCTTTCTTAGTTCTTTGAGTTTCTTTACAATTTTCTGATAATTGAGCAGGTGATTATCAGAGAATATGTCCGCCTCAATGGGGATCTCGTGATAACCCACCAAGGCGAATGTGTCTTTAACAGGCTTGAGCACCACGGCTTTAATGCTGTAACGGCCGATGTCTATGCCTGTAACCAATGTTCTACCCATACCGCGTTGCTCCCTATTGAAATGCTTAGCTCGCGTGCTTACTGAATTGATGGTTTAATAAGCACTAAGAAAAAGCATGAGCTAAAGTTTCAGCTTACAGTACAAGGGTTTGCATATTAGCGACCTATAATTTCAGGAATTCTCCGGTGAAGTTCATAAAGCGATTATTCATTTTTACATTGGTTTGCATGATTCTTGGAGTCGGTACAATTTTCGGTTTCTATTTTTATGTCAAACCGGACCTCCCCGACGTCGCCACTCTTCGAGATGTGGAACTGCAAACACCGATGCAGGTGTTCAGCCAAGACGGCAAACTGATTTCTCAGTTCGGTGAGAAGCGGCGCATTCCGGTCAGCTATGACGACATCCCTCAACATTTGATTGAGGCACTGATCGCCACTGAAGACAGTCGCTTTTACGATCACCCAGGTATCGACCCGATCGGTATTACCCGAGCGGCGGTCGTGGTGGCCATGTCTGGTTCGGCCAAACAAGGGGCGAGTACCATTACTCAGCAGTTGGCGCGTAACTTCTTCCTCTCTAATGAGAAGAAGATCATGCGTAAAATCAAAGAGATTTTTATCGCGATTCACATCGAGCAGCTGCTATCCAAACAAGAGATTATGGAGCTCTATGTCAATAAGATCTTCTTGGGCTACCGCTCTTACGGCTTTGGCGCCGCAGCGCAGGTCTATTTTGGCAAAGATCTTCAGCAGCTCACGCTGAGCGAGCTCGCGACGTTGGCGGGGATGCCTAAAGCCCCATCGACGATGAACCCTATCTACTCTCTTGAACGTGCGACGAATCGTCGTAACGTGGTTCTTGGCCGTATGCTGAGCGAAAACTACATTACGCAGCAAGAGTACGACCAAGCGAGAGAAGAGCCGATCGTGGCACGCTACCACAGCGCCGATATCGAACTGAGCGCTCCGTATGTGGCGGAACTGGCGCGCGCGTGGATGGTGGCTCGCTACGGTGAAGACGCCTACACCTCGGGGATGAATGTTTACACAACCGTAGATTCTAAACTGCAAGCCGCCGCCAATGACTCGGCCATCAATAACCTACTCGCTTATGACGAGCGTCACGGTTACCGCGGGGCAGAAACCGTGTTGTGGAAACCCAACGCGGCGCCATTGTCGACTCAAGCTATCGAAGAGGCATTAAACAAGGTGCCGACCTACGGCCAATTAACGCCCGCCGTGGTATTGGATGTGGCGGCGAAGCAAGCTACCGTATGGGTGAAAGGCAGCGGTGAGCAGACCTTAAACTGGGACGGCCTTAAATGGGCACGCCGCTTTTTGACCGATGAGCGTCAAGGCCCCGCACCAAGTAAAGCCGTTGATGTCGTGACTGTCGGCGAACAAATTTGGGTCCGTCAGGTCGCCGTCGACGATAACAGCGCGATGTGGCAGCTCAGCCAAGTCCCTAACGCCAATACCGCTTTTGTGGCCATGAACCCTGAAAACGGCGCAGTCCTATCACTGGTCGGTGGCTTTAACTTCGTCCATAACAAGTTTAACCGTGCGACCCAGTCGGTTCGTCAGGTTGGCTCAAGTATCAAACCTTTCATCTATTCCGCGGCGCTCGACAAAGGCTTAACCTTAGCCAGCTTGATCAACGATGCCCCCATCAACCAGTGGGATCGCAGCCAAGGCACGGCGTGGCGTCCGAAAAACTCACCGCCGACCTACACCGGCCCGACACGCCTACGTATCGGTCTGGCGCAATCGAAAAACGTGATGGCGGTGCGCGTGCTGCGTGAAGTCGGTCTTGATGAGACCCGCGAGTACCTGACCCGTTTTGGTTTTGATATTGAGCAACTGCCTCGCTCTGAAACCATTGCCTTGGGTGCCGGCAGTTTAACTCCGGTTAAGATGGCTCAAGGCTATTCCGTGTTTGCCAACGGTGGTTACTATGTGGAACCTTTCTACATCAGTAAGGTAGAAGGTCCGTTTGGTAAACCCGAATTTGCCGCCAATCCGAAAATCGTCTGCCGTGCAGACTGTGATAGCGAGGCCCTGAGTGCATCGCCTCAAACTGATTCAAACACTGCGACAATCAACGACTTCAACGAGCAAGATGTTGAGTTGCCCATCAGCGATGCGGTGCAATACGCACCGCAAGTGATCTCTGAACAAACAGCATTTTTAATGCGTGAGATGATGTACAGCAACATCTGGGGCGGCGGTAACTGGCGCGAAGGCACCGGCTGGAACGGCACCGGTTGGCGTGCCCAGCAACTTGAGCGCCGCGATGTGGGCGGTAAAACCGGTACCACCAACGACTCAAAAGACACCTGGTATAACGGCTACGGTCCGGGCATGGTGGCGATCGCTTGGGTTGGATTTGATGACCACAACCGTACACTCGGCCGCACAACGCCGAACGCCAACTTAGCGCAAAACCCGATCTCAGGCGCAGAGTCAGGCGCGAAAACCGCTGAGCCAGCATGGGTGGACTTTATGAAAGTGGCATTGAATGGCGTACCAGAGCAGGACAAAACGATCCCTGAGAACATTGTGCGAGTGCGAATTGACCGAGATTCTGGTCTGCTGACCAACCGTTTTGACGCCAGTGCGATGTTCGAGTATTTCCTCGAAGGAACCGAGCCGACCAAATACGTCAGTGAAGATTTAGGTCCCTCTATCTACTCATCGAACAGTGAAGGAGAAGAGCTGTTCTAATCGGTTTGATAGAGAGGAAGAGAAAGGGATGGCGCGCGCCATCCCTTTTTAGTTTGTACTGAGTGTTAGTCGATGACTAACTTCTCTTTGATGGTTTTCGCCAGCAGCTCAAACCGCTCTCTTAGTGGCGAGCCTGGACGATAGGCCACCACTATCGTCCGAGACGGCACAGGATTGACCGCCTTGACGTAACACACGCCATCTTTTTGCTTTTCGTGCGGAATAGACAACTGCGGCAGTAAAGTGATACCGGCTCCGGCTGCCACCATGTTTCTTAGGGTTTCAAGACTGGTGGCTTTAAAACGCTCATCATCTTTGGCTCCGGCCGCGAAACAAAAGCCGAGTGCTTGGTCACGTAAACAGTGACCATCACCGAGCGCTAATACCGTCTTGCCATTGAGCTCCAACATGTCCAACTCTTCCAACTTTGCCCACTCATGGTCACACGGCACCGCCACACTGAGCGGCTCTTCATACACTGGGATCTCTTTGAACGGCGCGGTTTCTGCCACTGACGCCAAAACCAAACAGTCCAGCTTGCCCTCTTCTAACTGACGCACTAACTGCTGGGTTTGCGCTTCATGAAGAAACAGCTCAAGCTCAGGGAAACGCTCTTTCAGCGTCGGAACGATTTTCGGCAAGATGTAAGGACCGACGGTGGGAATAAAACCGATGTGCATTGGACCAGTCATGGCGCCGCTTTGCCCGCTGGCCATATCCTTGAAGGTTTTCACTTCACTAAGAATCCGCTTGGCTTGCTCGACCAACTGTAAGCCAGAATCGGTAAACAACACGCGGCGACTGCTGCGCTCGAGCAACACAGTGCCGAGTTCATCTTCAAGCTTACGGATCTGCCCACTTAAGGTCGGCTGACTGACAAAACACGCTTCGGCGGCTTTTCGAAAATGTTTATGTTCCGCCAAGGCAACAACATACTCAAAATCTCGAATATTCATGCGCAGGGATTCTCCTGTGAGTTTTTTATAGATTTTAACTATTGATACAATTATATCAAACGATTGGAGCTATCAAAGGAGTTTTACGATACTGGACCCACAAATTGAGACCACCAAGCCGAATGGGCTTGCTAACCATTTTATTAGAGGGCATCTATGTTGGTATCAAAAGAAGGTCAGACTGTTCCAAACGTTACGTTTCCTACTCGTCAAGGTGACACCTGGGTCAACATCACCACTGACGAACTATTTCGCAATAAAACCGTGATTGTGTTTAGCTTGCCGGGCGCTTTTACGCCAACGTGCTCTTCAAGTCACCTGCCACGCTACAACGAGCTGTTCTCGGTATTCCAAGAGCATGGCGTCGATGAGATTGTCTGCTTGTCTGTCAACGACACCTTTGTAATGAACGCGTGGAAAAACGACCAAGAGGCAGACAACATCACCTTTATTCCAGACGGTAACGGCGAATTCACCCAAGGCATGGGCATGTTGGTCAACAAATCAGAGCTTGGCTTTGGCCACCGTTCTTGGCGCTACAGCATGTTGGTCAAAGATGGCGTCATTGACAAAATGTTCATCGAGGCAGACGAGCCAGGTGACCCATTCAAAGTCTCTGACGCAGACACCATGCTTAAATACGTAGCGCCAAGCTATAAGACGCAAGAGTCCATCACGGTATTTACCAAACCCGGCTGTCCGTTTTGTGTCAAAGCCAAACAAGCCTTGATCGACCATGATCTGCAATACGAAGAGGTGATCTTAGGTAAAGACGCCACCACTGTGAGCTTGCGTGCGATTACTGGACGAGCCACAGTGCCACAAATTTTTATCGGCGGTAAACACATCGGCGGTAGCGAAGAGTTGGATCACTACTTAGCCACTTTAGAGTCTTGATCATTCACTGAGCCCTCGATCTCCCGGCTCAGACGTGGGTCGGGGGATCACTTCCTCTCAGTAAAGCACTAGCCAAATGGCCGGTGCTTTTTTATCATCTGGCTTCCCTTATTGCTCGAGTGACCCAGATGGCCTGCCCCTATTGCAATCAACATTGGTTTTGGAAAAAGATCGGTCGATGCCAGCGCTGCATGGATCAACTCACGGTGTTGTCTGTCGCCTGTTGGGTTGCGTGGTGGTTCTTGTTTCGTGAGCAACCGAAGAGTATTGAATCCATCGCGCTACTGGTGGCGGGGTTTGCCTTTAATGGCTTATTAGCGCTGCATATTTGGGTAAAGTTTATTGTTATCCCTTGGCAGAAGCGCCACAAAAAATAGCGAACATCTCAGTGGGAGCATTGATCTTGATACTTTGGGCATGAACGTATTCTTCGATACATTCTTAGCGACATTCATC
>NZ_JCBDGH010000086.1:0-35295 GCF_059833955.1 Vibrio sp. R15-SG3-ISO1A | reverse complement strand
CGGCGAGTCTCATAATCATCTCGAGCCATCGCTGCAGCTAAATCGATCATAAATTCAGTAAGTACTTTCGAGATCATGGAGCCGTCAGAATTATCATGGAGAACGGGATGAGTCATCGGTTGATTAAGGGGTCTGAAGCCCAATGGAACGAAAACGTACGCTAAGCTTCTTACCCCGCTGAGCGCTCACTTGCCAACTTCTTAGCAACCCGTATTACTGTACGACCTGAAACATTGGTAAGTTTGGCGGTATCACTGATACTCAGCTTGTTGACTACTCGTAGCTGATAGATTTTTTCGTGTAGTTCTGAATCGGCTTGCCGCCCTCTGTATTTCCCTTCCTCTTTGGCTTTCTTTATTCCTTCAGCCTGACGGCGGCGGCGATCTTGGTAATCTTTTCTCGCGATAGCAGCTAGCATATCCATCATCATGCTATTTATAGATTTGATCATCGATCCGGTAAATTCATCGGTGATTTGGGGAGAGAATGCGATATGACTGGTTGGCAAATCTAAGCTAATCACTTTGAGTTCTTTTTCGTGCAGCATTTCTTTTAATGTGAACCAACTTTTCTCATCCAGACGAGAAAGCCTGTCTATCTGTTCAATGATGATTGCATCGCCTTTCGCAGCATCATCAAGCAAACGAAGAAGTTCAGGTCTTTGCAGTGAAGCCCCTGATTCATTTTCTATGTACCATCCGGCTATGCGGAATCCTTTATCCTGTACAAACTTATGTAAGGTGCTCTGTGCTCGTTTCGCGTTTTGATCGCTAGTTGATGCTCTAAGATAGCCAAAGATGTACATAATCTGCCCTAAGTGACATTTAAGTTATGATCTTACGTGGTGTGCCATATAGGTTATGACAAATATATAAAAACTGCCACTTTTAATCTGTGATCATGGGGTATAATTATATGGCAGTGTCGAGTGAAACAATTGTTATGTGGGAAATTAAGCCTGAAAAACTACAACACTCAAGTTGGTGAGACTTACGCTATGATAAAAGCACTGAAAAATCTTACAGGGTTCGGTATGCCAGAAACTCAGTGTACGGTATCGGAATTGGTCAATTTCAGACGGTTTAGCTCCCTTGTCCGAGTTACGTAACAAAGTCTTGGGTACTATCTCTTTTACATCATCATTTGCATTTCTCCTTGAGTAAAGTTATCCAAGGAGAAATGCAACGGAAGACCAGTCGGAAGTCAGCTCACTTTTGTGAACAGATATTAATCGGTCTAAGTAGTTCATAATAATATGAAATTTGTAACCACAATATCATTCCATCCATACTTTTATGTTTTTGGGTGGATCTTTTAAGCACCGAGTTTAGACTAGTTACTTTATTACAAGACATATTGCGCTTTCTTCAACAGGTTGGTGCTTTGTCCTAATAAAGGGCTTGACTTTATTAGTGGACTCAGACTTTAAAAACGTTCGTTTCTTTGTAATGAGAACATGAAAATATAAGGCATCGTTGATCAACTCTCTTATCAATGGTGACAATTTAAGTCGCTCACTAATTGTTTCTGCTGATACTTGACTTCTTTGACACACCATTAGAACAAGCCCTAGGCCTTGTTCTTTATAGTCAACCTCAACAAGTTGTATATCTGTATCCGATATAGAATGGTTAGAGCTTTCTGATAGTACCCGGGTGAATTCATAGATTGAAATCGAAGTGCCAAGGATGTTTCTCGACGTTGGGACCCGTCCCTCAAGGTGTAGGATATCGCCCTTATGGCCACATGGGCACAGGACATTGCGCTTGATAGCACCCACGTCTCCCATTGAATGCTCCAACAGGTGGCATTGTCCGGGATATATGACGGTTACACTGAGCTCACCGTTGGTAGGGGAACAAACGAGGTTTATATGGTCATAAATATGGTAGTGAGCGCCATTTAAGTGCGAACACTGAAAGCCTATTGGACCAGTTTCTTGTGTGGTGTACGCTAGAGGTTTGATACATACGTTTGGAAGTAGTTGTTGTATCTTTTCGATAAGTGAATCAGGGAACATTTCCCCAAGGTAAAAAATATTCCTGATCGAGGCTAGTTGCACTTTCCGCTTCTGGCTAAATAAGCATTCAGCAAAACTTGGCAGGCACATTATTGTGTCAATATTTTCTGTACATATAGCTTCACAAAGTGTGTCATGTTCAACAGCTGAGGCAAAGGGATAATATTTCACCTCGAGGTGACGGCAAATTTCATGGGCAAAAAGAAAACCTCCCCACAAATTGCCTGCCGTCAGACAATTTGCAACCGTGCGGACCTGTAAATCCATGAATAAAGGGCGTAATTCCTTAGCTGCTGAGGATGTTACAAACTGATAATTATCCCAAGGGTGCTCAACAATTCTAGCTTTTTCGGTTGTTCCACCGGTAGCGAAAACTATGGCTGACATGGTGACTCCTTTCTGTCGTCTTTTTTCAGGCAGATGAACGAAATCACCACGGAACTCAGTACTGTGATAAAGATAAACATCGGAACATGGTCAGCCAAGTGCGTAACCGCCAATCCGGTAACCCATGAGCCTAATGCTTCACCAGCGTTCGACACAATCAGTATGTAACTAAACAACACGCTGGTAGATATATCAGAGGGAATGTCTGTTGCCTGATAGTAAAGTTCTGGAATGATAACGGACTCATAAATGCTGTACGCAATTAACGCCGCAATTGCGACATACACAGAACCCAACAAATAAGCTGATGATAATAATCCACATACCAGAATGATTTGAGTACGCGACCGTTCACTAAAGGAGATAAGTTTTGCCACGCCTCCCTGCCAAAGACAAATTGTCACACCAACGACTGAGAAAAATACTCCGGAATATTTACCGAGGTGAGGATTGATTTTGTCTAACAGCGTTGTAGCGGTAATGAATATTCCCATAATGAGAAAACAGAAGAATGCTGACAGAAGGATACGCCGTATGTGGCTACTTGCCATGATGCTCTGAAACCCTTCCTGCATACTTGCCAGCGGTGAGTCAGTTGAATACTTATGATTGGCTGGAAGGTCATAAATGAGTTGAAGAGCTACTAGAGCTATAATGATACTAGATATTGTCAGAACCAGCAGCCCATCTTCGATAAACTCCAAATTCATCATAGCAACAGCCAGCATTGGCGCTACGAAGACGGCCGAATTTTGGCTGAGCGAGAACGTATTAAGTGCTTTTTTTAACTGCGATCCGGTTAGGGTTTCGGCTAGCACTTCCCGTAAAAAAGGCTTGGAAACCGACTTGGAAGCCGAAATAATTAAGAAGAATAATACCCAGCCGACCAATGATAGTGTCAAATAAATAGTCAGGAAGGCCGCACCTCTCAGTAGTAGAGATATAAAGATCAATTTTCTCCTAGAAAAGCGTTCAAGATAACCAGTGATAGTAAACATAAGCAAACTTTCCAGCATTACAGCCCCAGCGAGACAGGCTGCTACGTCGGAGGCACTAAGATTTGGGGATTTCCCTAATAGTGGTAGAGCAAAGAAGAATGAAAATTCTGCAAGAAATACTGTCAGATAAATGAAACAGGTTGTTTTATTCGCTTTCATGATGATTATGGATTATCCCAGCTAGTTGATCGAATACAAATGCCCTGATTCCCTCGGGCAGCTTAGTCAGGCCGGTTTCGACCGTGGCCACCTCATTAAAATAAAAACCTTCGTTATTCATCAGCCAATCAACTGACAATACCGAACAGTCGGCCTGAACCATTATCTCTCGAGACAACCGCAGCATTTCTTGAAAAAATGGCATATGGGTATAGTCTGCTAGGAACATATTTTCCGTTAAAATAACCTGTGATCCACCTAGAGCAACGTTGCCGATATAGCCTTCTCCTCGGGGTTTGCGGAATTTAATGAATGCCAGTTTATGTGCAATAAAGAAAAACCGTATATCACAGGCATCAGGAAGAAAGGGCATCATGAAATATTCGAGAGATGATGCTGAAATCAAGTTTCCGATGCTAATCGCATGCTGATCGTTTTCTGACTTGATTACGCCAAAGCCCATGCCAGTGCTGGCAGGTTTGAAAATATACTTACCAGGGTAGCTGGTAATAAATTGCTCAATGTTGGGAATAACCTGTCGGTGATACCCTAGCGTACTAAAAGGGAGCACGGGCGCACCGATTTTCTCTGCCAAAGACATCTGCCCTATTTTGTCCCACTCTAGTGTTTCAACTCCGGCAATACCACTGTTTAGTAGGCATGCGTTTCTGATACGAAGGAAATGGCGGAGGTTTGAGGCGGTAGAGCGAGCTTGAGCATTCAGGTTAGCAGGGGAGATGATAAATGTAGCAGAAGAGTAATTTAACGGCTGGTTTTTGTACAGCAGTGTCAGCCCTCTATCCAAGTGAGTGGAAACGACACAGTCTTCCAGAGCGATAAAGCTGAACGTGATATTTCGCTTCTTTAGTTCATGGGTGTACTCCGCATATGCATGCTCAATTTCCGTAACATTGCTGTATTCTTCCTTTGCGACAATCCAGTATAAGTTCATACCATATCCTTTTTCCACACCATGACGGACTGTGACAGCGAAGTGTTATGTACCCTGTCGATGGTGAAGCCCGCAGCTTGGGCCAATACCTCATATTCTGCATAAAATCGCTCCTTTCCAAGAAAGAGCGCATCCATGAGCAGATCTAGCGTCTTACCTTTATTACTTCTAGGCTGTTTGATGATTTCGATGACAAACAGAGTTGATTCCGGCGTCATTGCCCGATGACAGTTGCGTAGGATAGTTAAGGCGTTAGCATCATCCCAATCGTGTAGAATATTTTTCAAGATATAAATGTCTTTGTCTTCGACGATTCTAGTAAAGAAGTCCCCGTCTACAAAGTCGATACCAGTTTCGTTCTTGTTGTTCTCTGGGTACACATCTATAACAGTGGCGGATTTCAGGTTGTAGTGCTGATGCAGCTTTTTCAACAGCACCCCTTGACCTCCTCCAATATCTACAACTTCCGTCTGCGTATCACAAATTATGTGGCTAACAAGCTCAGTGGCAAGCTCTTCTGTAATTTTTGCCATCAAACGATCAAAGGTGCTTTTCAGCTCAGGCTTTGTGAGGATATATGAAAAGAAGGGCTTGCCATGTCGGGTTTCGAAGGCGGATGCAGGGGTAGAAGATAGTAGGGACGAAGGGTAATCAGGCCACATACTCCAATAGTCCTCACCTAGTTCGCACAGAATCCACAGTGTCTCGAGACTATTTTCGTCTGCTAAGGCGCCGCACTTATCTGCCAGAACATAGTGATCCCCTTCAACACGCACTACGTTGCATTCTTCCATTACATCCAACAAGCGTGATAGGCGGTTGGACTCTATCTGGCTAGCAGCAGAAAGTTCTTCCAAACTTGTGGGTCCCCTACGCCCTAACCAAACCGGTATGTTGAGCTTCACAAACGCATGCAGGGCTGCCGAATAGCGGTAGGCGGTTATCAACTCTGTTAACATGTCAATTCCTCTGTCAGAGCATTTATGAACGTAGCAAATCGCTCAAGATCGTCAATGGAATGCGCGGCGGAGAGGGCAACACGGACAATACTTTTTGATTTAGGTACGGTCGGATACATGGCTGCAGTGGCCAAAAAACCCTGTTGGCGGAGACGTCTAGATGTGTTGATAGCTTCAGTCTCATCGCCTATTTGAAGCGTACGGATGGGACTTGTTTTATCTTTGACTTCGACATTACGTACCGCATTGTCAAAGAAGTGAATATTATCCTTAAGTTTTTTTTGCAGTGTTATTATTTCACTAGAAAGATGAATGTCCGCTGAGGCCAAACATGCAGCAATGCCGGGTAAGGATGGAGGACCACTAAAGATATAATTTAATGCATATTTTTTTATGAAGGAGGCTGACTGTGGGTGACTAAAAGAGGCTGAACCACCATGAGAACCGAAAGCTTTTGAGAGTGAGGAGAGCAGAATAAGATTATCACTAAATTCCCCTATCTGGTGCAGTGTGTATCCACATCCATTTTTTCCGATGATTGAGGTGCCATGGGCATCGTCGACATAGTAATACCCCTGATACTCTGCTGCTAATTGCGTTAGAAAACGGACATCATGGCTTCCTCCCATTGAGCCTAGAGAATCCGATATAAGGACGGGCGTTTTGCCATTCTGTCTGCACAGGTTTAAGGTAGTATACAATTTATCCTGATCAGAGAAGTCTATCCTGTCGCAGTGGCCAAACTGTTCTAGTATTCCCCTTAAGATTTGCACCGAAGCATGAGTCGTTTTATCTATAATCCACTGCACGCCTTTTGGACTCATGTTGTAACCAGGCAGCTCTCCTGAACCAAGAATCGGTAGGACTGCTAGGTGTGCGGCCCCTACGGAATTAAATGTCACCGTATAGGAGTCGAGAAAAATAGTATTAAGTTTTTCTTCGAGAGCGTCAAATATATCGCATTTTGCCCGAGTTCTTGCTGCAGAATATTGCACACCAAATTTGTCAACTGACATTTTAATGGCCTGGCTTAAAGCGGGGTGCTGCTCAAGCCCGAGATAAGAGCAGGACATAAAATCGATATATTTTTGACCAGCGCTGCACACTATTTCTCTGTTTTTAGTTCGGGATACAATAGTTAAATCATTAATTCCTTGTTCCCATATTTGTTCCTGATAGGAACTGCTTGTTTTGATGCGATTAGATAACCAGTTTTTTGAAGTAGTTTTAGTTTCTTCAAACGATGTGAGTGTTTCTGCCATAAAAATCCTTTTTAATTGCATATTAAATCTGATACTTAAATAGTGTTAAGTAATTGTTTTGTTATGGGGCTACGAAGAAGGGTAGGTGTATCTGACCTGAGCGCAATCTCTTGAGTTTTCTTAACTTTAATCTAACAGGGTGTGGCTTATTATGCAACAGGGTGATATTTAACTTGATGATTAGGAATTTCAATCCTTAACCATTAAGACTTGCTATCTCACTGAATTTCCAGCCTAAATGATATAGTGAGCAGTTATTATGAAATGATTGGCCAAAGGCTTAGTAATACCCATTTGCTTTGGCCTAGTGACTAGAACAACGGCAACGTTACGTGTCGGATTGGTCAATGATCTAACTCAGCCCTCCTGCGCCAAATCATTTATGAGATGTTAAATGTAAAGCAACATTTTAGTGGAGGCTTAAGTCGCATACTGTGACAGTAGCAAGTAGGACTCTTAGAGGTGCGGTATTTGGCAATCGGTATTGTCTGCTCAACAAAAAACGTGTAGTGATGGTTGTGAGCACGTTTGGGGTATCACCCACCATGTTAAACGATTTCAGATAAACATGGTGCACAAATGTCTGTGTTGTTTTGGAAGTAGTGTTCACTTAGCATGCTGGCATCTTCTTGTTATAGTTCAGATAATCCCAATGTCAGCGACCAAAAAACAACGCCTCCAGATCCTGAAAGCCGACGAAATTGATGCTCTCTATAGTTTACCTACGCTCAGCCAAAAAGAAAGAGAAGAGTACTTCGCACTCGATAGTAAATTACTCAGCTATGTTCGGTCCCTGTCACGTTTAGAGACGCAATACTACTTTATCTTGTACTTGGGTTACTTTCGTGCCAAACCCGTTGTACCGCAGTTTGAGCTCGCTCAAGTACGTGGTGATATCCAGTACCTCAGTCAGCGCTACTTCTCAGGCAAAAAGCCGCAACAAGTCGTTCTAGCTAAAGCTACAAAATCACGCGTAATTAGCCAGGTATTAGCACAGCTGGAGTTTTCTACTTTGACGCCCACGTATTCGGCAGCGTTGCAAAGCCGGCTAGTTGATGTCGCTACGATTTTCAGCGACCCTCGATACTTATTAGATGAAGCGATCGCGTTCTTCAGTCAACACCGTATAGCCTTACCTGGTTACAGTACGCTCCAGTCACTGGTAACGACAGTACTCAGCAAAGAAAGGAAACGTATTGAAGCCATCATGTCGAGAAGTTTGTCTGTAGAAGCGGTTCAAACACTACAAAGCATCATGAAAAATAAAGGAGAGCTTAACAATTTATCTGAGTACCGCGGCTCTGCCAGAGGGTTTGCTTCTTCCGAGTTAGAACGCGAACTGAGTACACACCACACACTGCAGCGTATCTATCCAACATTAAAAGCCTTGGTCAGTTCCCTGCAGCTTTCACGAGGCAACATGATCTATTACGCCTCTTTAGTTAAACATCGTTCAGTATATAAACTTCGACGCACACCAAAGTGGCAAGGGTTGCTATATCTGGTGTGCTACCTTTATTTTCGGTACAGAGAAAATAATGACCGTTTGGTGACAGCCTTTTGTTATCGAGTTGAGAAACACCGAGAAGCCGCTCAAGCGTACGCAAGGCAG
This sequence comes from Vibrio sp. R15-SG3-ISO1A, assembly GCF_059833955.1. NCBI lineage: Bacteria > Pseudomonadati > Pseudomonadota > Gammaproteobacteria > Vibrionales > Vibrionaceae > Vibrio > Vibrio sp. R15-SG3-ISO1A. Next base: position 26,946 of record NZ_JCBDGH010000086.1, on the reverse strand, counting down.
CGGGTTGCTGATGACCTAGAAGTAGTTCGTACAAAACTCAAAGAAGCTGGCAGTATATTACGATTATTTACTGACCACGACTTGGAAGACTCGGTCTCATTTGGCGAAGTACGTCAACGTGCCTTCTCCCTGCTTGAAGCTACAGATTTGAATAGAGTGAGCCAGCACTTGTGCCAAAACGAACTCGATCTGCGAGATTACCAGTGGCAGTACGTGGATCACCATGCACATAAATCAGGGAAAATGCTGCGCAAACTCTTTATCGCCATCGATATTGAGACGCTGCAGCCAACTTTAACGGATCAAATTACTGTCGCTAAGCGAGAGCTTAATCAGGGTTCGTTAATCCAGACAATCAATGAGACCCTTATCCCGCCTCGAGAGCAACCATACATTGCCCAGGAAACACCAAACCCTTTACGTTTTGAACACTACCTCTACCAGCGGATTGCGACTTATATTGAGAGTGGTCAAGTATATGTAATGGAGAGTGAAAAGAACCGCAGATTAGAAGACGACCTGATCCCTTCCGATACCTGGCGGTCGGATAAAGTATCGTTGATTGAAAAAACAGGTTTAACACGATTGGCTACACCGATATCAGAGACCTTATCCCAGCTAGAAGAACGCTTTCAGACACTGCTGAAGCGTGTCACAGCAAATATAACAGCGGATGCAAACGAGTTTGTTCGATGCCAACCTCGCTCTAATCAGTTGACTTGGAGTTTGGCAAACCGTCGTTGGAAGACCGCCATTGACAATCCAGTATACAATCAGATCCAGCACAAGGGGATCATCGAGGTAATGCGTTACGTCAGCCGTAAAACAGATTATCTTAGTGCTTTTTCTGCAATGGCATCACGGAAGAAGACCGTGAAAGCAAAAGATGAAGATCTGATTGCTTGTCTATTTGGCAATGGGGCGAACTATGGGCTGCACCATATTGCATCTGTATCTGATCGCAGCGTGGGTGCCCTTCGCGCAGTCAATGACAGTTACATCCGACCCGAGACAACACAGGTTGCTAACGACTTAATTTCTAATGCTACAGCAAAACTGCCAATCTTTAGGTACTACACCATCAATGAGCAAGCGCCATTTGGTAGTATCGATGGGCAAAAGCATGCTTGCCGGATCAATACCTTTAAAGCCCGTTTCTCAGCCAAGTACTTTCGCAAAGGGAAAGGGGTTTCCGCACTGACATTAGTGGTCAACCATGTGCCAGTAAACACGACAGTAAACGCGCCCAATGAGTATGAAGCTCATTTCGCCTTTGATCTTCTCTATAACAATAGTAGCGAGATACAGCCAAGCTCCGTGGCAACAGACACTCACGGCGTAAACAGTGTCAACTTCGCGTTATTAGACATTTTTGGCTATCAATTTGCGCCACGTTACGCACGATTTAAGCGAATTTTTGAAGGATTGTTTGATGTAAGTGTGACTCCAGAGCTGGAGATTAACCTAAAGAAGCCAATTAAGAGTAAGCTGATAGAGCAAGAATGGGACAATATTCAGCATATAGTCTGTTCGTTGAGCCGGAAATCAGCCAGTCAAAGTACAGTGGTAAAAAAGTTGGCTAATACCAAACGAAGTACTCGTACGCTTCAAGCTCTACGGGAATACGATCGGCTCATCAAGTGTATTTACGTTCTTGAGTATGTCGATAATCAAACACTCCGGCAGTTTGTTCAGCAGGCTTTGAATAGGGGTGAAGCGTATCACCAACTACGACGTGCCATAGCGTCGGTAAATGGAAACCAGTTTCGTGGTGGCCATGATTATCAAATTGAGCAATGGAATGACTGCGCTCGTCTCATAGCCAACTGCATAATCTATTACAATTCGGCTTTGCTATCAGGATTAGTGGAGCGCTTTGAAGAAAAAGGTAACCAAACGGTGGTCGATCTACTGGCCAATTTATCTCCCGTCGCATGGAGCCATATTCAGTTGGCGGGTAACTATACATTTGCCGAAGAACAGAATGCACTAAACCTTGAAGCCTTGCTGGAAGATGTCAACCCTTTATCAGAGAGGGCTTTAGGTGATGATAACGATGTTTGATAGATGACGCCTACTAAATAGTCTCATAAAATCATGACCTTAACGAGGTGCGTGGAACTTTTCGTAGAAATGGGCGCAATACCCCTAATTGTTTTGCTGCAGAAGAAAACCCTAAGCTCTCCGCGACCGTAACAAATTCGTTGATACCCTCAAAGCTATCCATAATTACCTTTGCTATTTAGCAATAATGTTTTGTCAAACCAGTGTATTATCACTCATTTGAATAGCAAATAGTATGAGGGTGTTGAACAAAGAGACGCAAAACATTTGAGGAAAGCAGCATGAAAAAAGTACTAATTATTGTGACAAACCACGCGACACTCGGTGATACCGACCAAGCGAACGGAACTTACGCGCCAGAGCTTACTCATGCGCTTGACCAACTGCTTGAAGCTGGCTTTGGGTACGATATTGCTTCAATAAAAGGTGGTCAGGCACCACTGTACGGTACCGATATAGAAGGTGATGTGGTCAACACGAAAATCTTAGCGAATGATGATTTCCAAAATCGCATCAATAACACGATCCCTGTTTCACAAGTGAACGGAGAACACTACGATGCGATCTTCTACCCCGGAGGCTTTGGCCTTCTTTCAGATCTAGCAAGCAATGAAGAATTCGCAAACATCTCCGCAACACACTATGAAAACGGCGGCATTATTGCGGCAGTATGTCATGGTCCTGGTGCTCTTCTGCCAATCACACTCAGCAACGGCGAGAAGCTCATCGCCTCTAAATCCGTGACAGGGTTTACTCGCGAAGAAGAAGTTGACTTCGGTACAATCAACGACATTCCTTTTCTTCTTGAAGAGTCTCTCGCACGCAGTGCAGCACGCTACTCTAAAGTCCAGCCATGGCAAGAGTTTGTGATTGTCGATGACCGCCTTATCACAGGGCAAAATCCAACTAGCGCGCACGCTGTTGGCAAAGCCATTGTGGATTTATTGGCCTAATTAACCAATCAAACCATCAACAGCTCAATTGAATCGAGCCGCTTCGGGGGCGTTTAGTTTTAATTAGCCACCCGAAGCGTGTAGTGTTCGACGGTAATATGAGTGACTTAGCAGTTGCTCTGTTTTTCTAGGGCTTGGGACTCAATAACCCGTCAGTTGAAGCTATTGATTTTTTAATCCAATAGCTCAAATTTGTTTGAGTTCTCTGAATAATTTCACACTAAAACTTCTACTTTATAAACTCATGAATAACGGTATTTGCATTATCTTGGACTGACTCTTGACCAATAATTTCCGGCCAATGTATTGCTTGGTTGGCTAATTTTCCCGTTAACCCTTTTTCACTGCCCCACCAAATACCAGTCTCAAAATCCTCTGTATTTAGCATCACGTCCACATAACGCTTGGCACCCACTTCAACAGAATGTGCTTTACCAAAGAACTGCAAAACTCTCATTGTGGCATTGGTTGCCCATTTTTGATACCAAGGGAAAGCATCTGCCCCCGATGTACCCGCTGCCATTCCTGGATCAACAGTGACGAACCTAAAGTTCGGATGTTTGCGTGCCATGCTCATGGTCCATAGGGCACCCATAAGTTTTACCGAACCATAGTGGTCAGTATACGCCTTGTTTTGGGCAAATTTTTCTCCACTTACAACCGATACCCACTCTTCTATCGATCCTTCTGTAATCGGCGGTTTCGCGGCGCCAATCTCAGGCGCTCCTCTTGCTGCAAAGCTGGCGACATACACGACCGATCCCCTAGTGTTTAACTTCCCGTTATTCATTAAACGTTCCGCTAAATGGATATTCCCTAATACATTAACTGCGAAGGTAAAAATAACACCATCTTTTGTAAGTTTTGTAGGCTCAGAACCGCCTGCACCACCAGCATTTAGTACAATGCCATCGACTTGGGTATCAAGATTTTCAGCTGCTTTTCGACAGGACTCTAAATCACTTACATCTACAATCAATGTTTCGAAAATGTTCTTGCCTGTGAGTTTTTCCAACTGCTGAAGCGCTTGTTCCGCTCGCTCTTCACTTCGGCATGCCAAAATAATTTTTGAAATACCTTTTCTTTGAGCAAACTGTTTAGCAGCCTCAAACCCAAGTCCAGAGTTTGCGCCGGTAATTAAAATTGAAGAATATGTCATATCGAGTACCGAGTAGAAATAGAAGAACTACAATGAAAGCGCTATTGATATAGTGAAGAAAACTTCTGGATCAAATTTAAATTTTTACGCAGCGAACACTGAACATATAATCTTTTGAGCTGGTCGCACGACGAATTTCGCCTTTGTGCGCATTCCACCAAGAGTAAGCCAATGTGCGAATGATACCTTTAGCGTCAGATGCGCTATCGGCAGTCCAAAACTCGGTATAAGCTCCCTCTGTGATGTAAAAGCCATTCCATTTAACACCAGCAGGTCTGGCAAAGAAGTTATGTTTGTTGACTAAAGACTGATCCACCTTTTTAAATGGCCCGTCAGCTTGTGCCTTTTTTAGCTGTAAGCCAAGCTGTTGGTCACCGCCTCGCCAACCTTCTTGGTGAACTTCCTCTTCAGGCATGCCAATGCTTCGCTCAAGCTTTTTTCAGTCCTCATCTGTCGCAACTCTCCAACCCTCAGGACATAAGTTTCTCTCATCAGCGACATCATGCCAGTTGTATAGTCGACCATATTTCAACAAGTTAGCTTCATCATCTTTTGGAATGACGCCAGAGCTAACAGCCGAACCATCTTGGAACTTGGTACTTCTCAGCCCTTCAGCTAACCAGACCTGATCACCGATGGTCACCGTTCGATAGACATTACCTTCCATGTCATGAACCGTATTTTCCAGTTGGTAAAGATCCTCATTGATGTCCTTAGCAAAGGTTGTAGTAGCAAGTGCCATACTGACTCCTATAGATAGAATAATTTTTTTCACGGCAAGTCACCTTTCACTGACGCAGTGGAATTACTATATCTATCACCCAGAACAGGAAATAGGCGAATTGCTCTTTAAAAAATGCCTATTTGTATCAAATAGGCATTTTAAACTATCTAATAATTCGCTAACTACGCAATATTCTCAATCATGCCCTTGGCTTGACTCCATTGCTTAGGCGATTGGCCATACATACGTTTAAACTCACGGCTGAATTGAGAAGAGCTCACATACCCTACCGCCATTGCAGCCTCGTTAACGCCCATCCCTCCTGCTATCTTCATAGCGGCTTTGTTTAAGCGCATAGACTTCATAAATTGGATAGGGGACATACGAGTTGCTTGTTTGAATTTACGATGGAAAACTGCACGACTCATGCAAACGATAGAAGCGAGTTCATCAATAGTGACGTTCTTACTCAGGTTCAGTGACAGGTACTCGATCGCCTTCGCGATTTCGTTTCCAATTCCAAACGCTCTTCTTGCAGAAATACCAGCATCGCCTTTCAGCACTGCGTAGTAGAATTCCCGCAGACGGCTTTCACCCAAGATAGCGGTATCGATACTACTGTCGCCCAATTGAAGTAACCTAAGTAGCGCATCAGAAAAGGTATCATCCCAATTAGCCAGTGACATACTAGGTGGTTGCGAGCCACTTTTTGGTCGTTTTATCGCGCTGACGGCACTCTCCATTTCAATCACCAGTTCAGTCATAACCTTGGTATCTAGAGAAATATAAACGCCTAGCAAAGGCTCTTCTGGAGAGGCTTCAGGTGTCCCCGCTTCGACGGGTAGTGAGACTGTACAGCACATATATTGACTGCTGTCATATACGTAATGATCGCCGTCGAGAATCGCTTCTTTCTTACCACTCAAAATAACAATCACCGTCGGTTCATATACCGCAGGTGCACAGGGTATCGAGTGCGTCACTCGAAACAAACTAACACCTTTGATGCCCGTTTCGACCATGCCATCTTCAACAATCCGGCTCTCTACTATTTGTTTAATTCTCTGTTTCATTTTGTGCCTCAATCGCCGTGGTGATACAAATAGGCATTTTTTAAAGAGTATTTGACCTATTTGAGCAAACCTTTTGAGAGATATAGTTAACTATTATTGACGATACTCGCTCCGATCGCAGCTTGCAAATAGAAGTAACTAGCTCAACAAGATGACAGAGGTTCAGACGATGACGATTACACAGTTTAGGAAAATTTGATGTTCAAGAGGCTAATGTTTTCAGTCATAGCAGCCAGCTTAGTGGCTTGCTCTTCTGCTAATGTTTACGAAGACCTTAACGCAGTAACGACCCCAGTACCTGATAAACATGAACTCGGTATTGCTTTTGGCGGTGGTGGTGTTCGAGGGTTTATGCATCTTGGGGTTATTAAAGCGCTCGAAGAAGAGGGGGTAAAAGCAGAAGTGGTGAGCGGCACTTCCGCAGGTTCAATCGCGGCGGTCCTCTATGCATCGGGCATGACCGTTGAGAAAATGGAAACGGCAATTGAAGAGATTGGCATATTAGATCTGGCCGATTTTGTGGTGTCTTCGAGAGGGTTAGTTAATGGGAAAAGACTCTCTGAATGGATAAATAGCCAAGTTGACTATGATGACTTAACTGATATGCCAATACCTGTCGCCGTTACCGCTACCAATCTCACAACGCAAGAAGTCGTGATGATTCGTTCCGGAAATCCCGGTAACGCGGTGCAAACCTCATCAACAATCCCTGGGGCATTTGTCCCGATTGAGCACCAAGGAGATATTCTGGTTGATGGTGGTGTTCTTAGCGTGATTCCTGTCGATGCGGCAAGAGAGTTAGGCGCACAAAAGATCATTGCAGTCGATATATTTTGCCACAATCAACCGACTCCTGACGCACAGGCAAGCAGGGTCACCCTTGCTACTTTTCGCATGCAGAGCTGTCGGTTATCTCAGCAAGAGCTAAATAGTGCAGACATCATCATTGCCCCAAAGTTTGAGCCAAGCAGCAGCAGTGCATTTGATGAAAAAGAGCAGGCTATTGAAGCCGGGTACCTCGCCACAAAAGAGGTGATGCCAAAGATAAAAGCGCTGCTAGTGGAATAACTTCTGAATTGTGATGGGACAGAAGGATGTGGATAATTTTGTAATTCAACGATCCATTAATCAATCTGCCCAAAACAATGGTATAGCAAGGAGACGCAGCGGGAAAGCATGAGAGGTGATGAAATCTCACTCATGCTTTTGTGGCCTATAGCACCGTTAACACTGAATCAAGAGCCAGCCTCGATTTAGGTAAACTTGCATTATAGTCTTCTTCTTGATGGTGGTAACCCATGGCCAGTGCGACATCACATTGATACCCACCCAGTTCTCGGCAAAACTCTTCGCTGATTAATGCAGAGTCTACGCCTTCCATTGTAGTAGAGTCGATTCCTAATCGAGCCAACACATGTAATGTATTACCCAATGCCAAATAGGTTTGTGCTTTGGTCCAAGCAGAGGTATCGCCGGAACCATGGGTATTTAGCTCGGCAAATGCGAAACTACCAAACGCTTGCTCTCGATTCTCCGGCAAGACTCGCCCATCAGCAATTCCTTTATCAACAACCTTCGCGTAATCTTCACGGGTATAGCTAGGGTTATGCGCAAACAGAATAATATGAGAGGCTGCCTTAATATGGGGCTGATTGAAGTGATGCTTATTTCTAAACGTGCGATGCATACGCTCTTTTGCCTCATCACTTTCAATAACAATAAATTTCCAAGGTTGCGAGTTTATTGATGACGCAGACAAACGAATCGCTTCATAAATAATATTCAGTTGTTCTTGGGGAATGCGTTTATGTTTGTCGTAACGTTTTGCTGTGTACCGTTGCTCTAAATCCTTGATAATTTGACTTTTCATAATGATTTTTCCGCTTAATCAGTCTTGTCAACAATCAGTCATACACACTCAGTGTATCTAGCGCTGATTTAATATTTAATTGCAGTTTTGCCAATTGAAGCACCACTTTCTATGCGTTGATGTGCCTCTTTGAACGTCTCGACACTGAAGCCCTTCAATGTTGTGGTAAGTGTCGACTTAATACGCCCTGCATCGATCAAGTTCGCAACTTGGAAGAGAATCTCTTGCTGCTTCTGAAGATCGTCAGTGTTAAACAATGAGCGGGTAAACATTAACTCCCAGACAAAGCCTGCTGATTTACCTTGTAGTGCAGAGAGATCGACACCACCATCGAACTCTACAATTGAACTGATCATGCCTTGTGGAGCAATTAGCTCGACCATCGCATCCCAATGACCTTTGGTATCAGCCACATTGAAGATGTAGTCAACATGTTCGATGCCCTTTTCACGTACAGATTCTACTAGATTACGGTGATTGACAACGTGGTCAGCGCCCATGCCCTTTACCCATTGTTCTGTCTCAAGCCTTGAAGCCGTAGCAATCACAGTCAGATTAGTGAGCTGTTTCGCCAATTGAATAGTTATTGAGCCAACGCCCCCCGCACCACCAATAATCAAGATCGATTTCTTTTCTTCTGGACGAATACGCAGACGATCAAACAAAGCTTCCCAGCCGGTCAATGTCGCCAATGGCATCACTGCCGCAGACTCATCAGAAAGACTATGTGGTGCGTGAGCGGTAATTCGGTAGTCGACTACTTGGTATTCAGCATTAGCGCCCATACGAGTTACATCACCTGCATAATACACACGATCACCTATGTTGAAGCCTGAAACATTGCCACCCTTAGCAATCACTTCACCAACTGCGTCGTAACCGAGTACTTTGGGTTGCGCTAGAGTTTTGTCTTTTGCATTACGGATACGAATTTTCGCATCTGCAGGGTTAATGGAAGTAGCACTCACTTTGACGAGAAGATCGTCCTCTCTTAGTTCAGGAATACTTGTATCAAACTCAACCAAGCTTTCCTTCTCGGTAATTGCTAATGATCGGGTAAAGCCAATGGCTTTCATTGTATTTGGGACTGACATTGTTCATTCTCCTTTAATTGGACAGCTTAATGATAGCGTTCTGATATTCGCGATAAAGCGCCCAATCTTTTAGTCACATTCAATTAATTTTTGAAAATCAAAGGGCTCTACTGCTTAGTACAAAAAGGTCATTGCATAACCAAATAAATTTTAATGGACGAGAGTGGCAACCAAAACAAAAAGCGTATGTTATGGCGAAGAGCATACGCTTAATAGTGGAGGGAGTAGTGACAACTCACTAGTATAGTTTGATGCGTAAAACGTGGAACGGTTTGCTTGCCCCTTCCTCTCCTTCATTCAGAGCAGGATTTAGGTGCAGGGAGTTTTGCGTAATGTAGAGGTAGCCCCCGTGAATGGAGAAGCCATCCGCCCATGAGAGCAATTCATCGTCTTGTGCAAATGTCTTGAAATTCTCACTGGTTACAATACTCACGGCGTTTTTCTCAACATCGCCCACATAAATATCTCCATTTTCCGAAATGATCATACCGTCACTCGGCCGTTTTTCGTTATAGAACTCAATGGAGTGAGCTAGCTCTATGTCAGTCAGATTTTCGTTTGCAAGAGCGCCCGCTGGTAACCGGTAGATAGCGCTACCATTAACCGTGCCGAAGTAGACCCATTCGTTCGCCGCATCAATTGTGATAGGATTTAGTCCAAGGTAGAGTGCATCCGATGAACCATCTTCGCGCTTCGTCCCCATCAATGAGCCATCAATTACCACATCATACTCTGGTGATAGTAAAGCCTTATATGATTCAAGCACGCGTCTAGACTTACCAGTTTCTAGATCCACCACAATAAAAGCTGGTGCCGGCTCACCAAATAGATTTCCAAGGCTAGTATCCGCAATATACATCTGGTTGCGTTTTGTATCTAAAGCAAAGTCTTGCAGGAAAGAGTTGCCAACTGTCACATCTTTGCTTATCTCTAAACGCTTAAACAAGGTGTTTTTTTCCGTATCCCAAGCAACAATCTGCGCTGGCGCTTCAGCACTGCCCATATCGAGAATCCAAACGACACCGTCGTCTGTACTATCAATACCAATCACCGAAGACAAACCGACCTCGCCAATCTCGGGACCATTTGCCCAATCCTCACTAGGAAAAGGTTTTGTTGAACCATCTTTCATCAGCTCAACAACACGGTATTGAGGTCCATCTAGAGGTTGCATAGATAGGAATGTGCGGCCTTGTTCAGTAACCGTGATGTTTCCTGGACGTGTTCCGTTGAGCTGGGCGACAACTTCAATATCCGCGGCTTGCGCAGTGTTTAAGATAGCCGCAATCGTAATTGCTAGAAGTGGTTTGATGTTTTTCATTCGATATACCTTAATGGGATACTCTGGAGAACGGGCTACGACAAATAACCAACGTGCTCCCAATACAGAATTACGCGATTTGAGTCATTTCGTTAATGGTAAAGCTCGCTACGGCTCCTTCTGTTGCCGCCAGGTAATCGGCTAGGTGTTTGTTCCCCATGTGTGCTTGCCACAGTTCACGGGATGCCCAGTTTTCGAAAAACAAGAAATGAGCTGGATTTTCGTTGTCTTGATGTAAGTCATAATTAACGCACCCTTCCTCCGAGCGAGTAATGTCAATCAACTTGAGTAGCTCTGTTTTTACCAGCTCAACTTTATCTTCATTCGCCACAATATTTGCAACAATAGTTAATTTAGTCATGTTTGCTTCCTTTATATATCAACGCATTAAAAATCATACAAAACAAAAAGTTAAACTCCTTCCAAAGCAAAAGAGCTTGCTATACCATTTAGTATAGATACAGTAACTTTCAGGTTTATCCTTTCATTTTTTAAGCAGTATCAAAAATCATTTGATAGTAGCGTGACCACTACACTTGGCGGCGTGTTTCGGTTCGTTTGTATAGTAGAATAATCATTTACCATTAAAAACAGGTGATAAATTGAATTATTTTCAAAAATATTTTGAAAATAGATTGCTCAAAACGCTCCATTGCTATATATGGTTTAACTCATACCTCAATGTTGTCCTCTCTGGACTGGAAAGGTCTCGTTATGCTCTTGGAAGATTTACAGGTGATTTTGAAAGTGGCGGAGTTTCGTAGTATCACCGCAGCGGCAACCAATTTAGATATGCGCACCGCGACAGCTAGTGCTGCAGTAAAGCGCGTAGAAGCCTCTTTGGGTGTCGAGCTTTTTGTGCGCACTACACGCCACTTGAGACTATCGCCTGCTGGAGAGCGCTACTTACCTAAGTGTGAGGAAGCACTAAAGCAACTTGAACAGGCCAAAATGAGCCTACACGAGGAATTAGGCACTATCCATGGTGAGATTCGTATCGCCCTATCCTCTGATTTAGGCCGAAACCTTGTCACGTATTGGTTAGATGAGTTTTTGTGCCAATACCCAAATGTATCACTGCGCTCAAACATCAGTGATAGCACTATTGATTTTTATCGTGACTCTGTTGATCTGGCATTGCGCTATGGGTCACCAACTGATGCCAATATGTATGGATTTAAGATCTGCGATGTACCTAGGGTATTGTGTGCAAGCCCGAGCTATTTATCTGAGCATCAAACGCCGACGCACCCCAATGATCTGCTACAACACAATGCACTGTTTTATCAGCTACATGATGTCTTGCAAAATGAGTGGCAATTTAGCGATCAAGGTATTACTCACAAGGTAAAGCTGAAGGGTAACAGGGCCTCAAATGATGGGGACCTAGTGAGACGCTGGTGTGTTGCAGGGAAAGGGATCGCAATTAAGTCTTGTCTCGATATGTCCGATGACCTTCTGAATGGGCGTGTCGTCAGTATTATGCGCAATTATAAGCCCACACCAACCGAACTTTGGTTGGTCTGCCCTAGCAGACAGTCAATCACGCCAACGGTTCGTTTATTGAGAGATTTGTTTAGAGAGAAAGCCAGTTCAATTCTCGACCAATTAGTGGAAAAGAAGGCAATTTAATGGGTTTACCTTCCCAATCTACCGAGCACGAAGGGGTCAGCGCATAGTGATATCCATTCAGACAACGATAGGCACTGTCGCTAACTACTTAGACTGATTGGCCGTCTTCTTGGCTAGCTCTTGCATGGCTTCAGAAAACGTTGTGGTACGGCCTTTAGTTTGTACCTGGACGACCTTATATCCCATATTCTCTAGTGCTTGGCGCTCGGCCAATACGGCTTGGTCGTCTTGCTGACTGCCCTTAGCAGGTTGATGAATGTAACACCCCTCCAATTGACCATCTTCGACTAGTTGGTGGTGTTTCAGTGCGTTGATATCAAGTTTCATACGGTTTCTTGTCGTTAAAGTGGGAGTATCTGCGGCAAATCATAGGCGCTTTAGCGGTTTTACCACGCTATCTAACCCTTCAATTTTGAGTGCGAGGCACAGCTTCAATAACTGACCAAGCTCACCGTTTGGCCAGCCTTTTTTATCGAACCACAGCAAGTATTCTTCAGGTAGGTCAATGAGCATGCGGCCCGCGTATTTGCCAAAAGGCATTGGGGTGCGAGCCAGTTTGATGAGGTTTTCTTTTTCAAGCATGGTGGGGTAACCAGAGTGCGCTGTTTGGATAAATGGGTCGCGCGATACCCTAACATGACTACCCTTCTCGCACCACATGTGCGTATTCGACAATCACTTGATTGCCTTCGATATAGGCGTTTTGGATTTCGCCATCAACGCTCATACGGCTCTGCAAGTAGACAATTTTCGGTCCCTGGTCACTGCGCTCTTTTAAGCTGGGTACCACCAATTTGGGGTCTAAGTGAAGTAAGTGACAGAACTTGGTGACAAAAGGCATTGTCATCGGCGCCTCACCGCGCAGCACGCGCGAGAAGCTCAGTTGGTTCATGCCCAGTTTCTTCGCAAACTCCATTTGCGTTAGGCGCATCTTCGATTTTTGTGACATCCAAGTCGTGTAGATCGCCTCTCTGTCTTGTTCGGTAAATTCCATGCTGCTCTCGTTGTTCAATGGTCGCGATAGTAAAGTTGAGTCAATAAGGCGGTATTGTCCGCGCAGCGCGTCAAAACGATGTCAGAGAGAAGTTAGCGCAATTTGAATCTTTGGCGAGAAATCAGCGGGCACAAAGTGCCCGTGATATAACGAGGGGTGAGTTAGAACAGGCTCGCTAGCAGGCGCTTAAACCAATCCACCAGCTTTTTAAACAAGCCACCTTCCTCGACAGGTTGCTGGGCAATCAGCGGGGCTGTCGCCACGGTTTCGCCATCGATGCTGTAAATGACTTGTCCTAGGGTTTCGCCTTGTGCAATCGGCGCGACAAGATCGGAACTAAATTCGACTTCGGCGGCGAGTTTGTTGACGTCTCCTTTGGCCAGCGTGATGAAAACATCTTTTTCCACACCCACGTCTACGGTATCGGTTTTACCCATCCACACTTTAGGTGAGGCGACCGATTGACCGGCTCGAGTTGGCGAGATGGTATCGAAGAAGCGAAAACCGTAGCTCAGTAACTGCTTGCTTTCTGACTCACGTGATTTGGTGCTGCTTGAACCCATCACAACCGATATCAAACGCATGTCGCCACTGGTTGCTGATGTCGCTAAGCTGTAGCCGGCGCCGCTGGTATAACCGGTTTTCATACCATCGACATTCATGCTGCGGTCACGCAATAAACCGTTACGGTTGTATTGAGTAATGCCGTTGTAGGTGTAGGAGGTTTCGCTGTAGAGCGGATAAATGTCCGGTAGATCACGAATAATCGCTTGGCTGAGCTTAGCGATATCCCGAGGTGTGGAGAACAGACCATCGCTATCTAGACCATGGGGGTTGGTGTAGGACGTGTTGGTGAGTGTCAACTTGTCCGCCCAAGAGTTCATCAAGCTAACGAACGCGTCCTCGCTGCCTGCCACATGCTCAGCAATGGCGACACTGGCGTCATTACCTGATTGAACAATCAACCCGCGGTAGAGATCCATCAACTTCACGTCGGTGCCGACTTCAATGAACATCTTCGATGAATCAGGGAAGTTCTTCGCCCATGCGCGTTGGCTAATTCGAACATCATCGTCTAAGGAGATGTTGCCTGCTTTCACTTCTTGCCCAGCGACATAGGCCGTCATCAACTTAGTCAGACTGGCTGGGTTAAGTTTGGTGTCGGCGTTTTTCTCGACTAACACGTGACCTGTGTTGTAGTCCATCAAAATATACCCATTGGCGCCCAACACCGGCGCATCAGGAACAATCGTTGGAGCAGCCACTGCTACCTGAGCAGTCGCCAAAGAAGAAAGGAAGACCGACGCTATCAAAGAGTGTTTTTTCATATTTCGCGGTAAATGTCCTGTTGGGTTAACACACATACCTGAGTATAAACAACCTGATGCTGCTTGCAGCCCTGTTGTAATCAATGGTTACTATTGAGCGAGATTTGACGTAAAAATCACACGGCAACAGGTAAAAAGAGTAAGGACGAAAAAGCCAGCGACTGGTCGCTGGCTTTAGCAATAGGTCACAACACTCAGCATCGATGCTTAGTGTGGATTTCGCTTATCAATTTGCGGATCCGGAGAGCGTTCGTTTCACCGAAAATGGATTTTTGATGCGTCGGTTGCGGTAGCGATACCAAAGGTACGTCGCGACGATAGAGAAGTAGAGGTAGCTCATCACAAATACCAGCGGTGAAGTGATTAGGCCTTGTGATACACCGAAGAGCACGCCCGCTGCGGCGACAAAAAATTTCGCGAACAAACCGAGTATCAACATCGCCAACGCCAATTGCGGGAATTGAACACGCTGAAACGCGCACCAGTAGCAGCTTGCGACTGCCAGTGTCGCAATCGAAACACCGAGCAAGAAAGAGTGAAAGTGATCAGCAGACGCTACGCCCGCAGATACAGACATCATAAGGATAAGAAACAGTTTCATTGTGTGCCTCGCTTTTTAAACCTAGAAAAAAGCTTCCTTTCATTTTCGCAAACTCATTTTGCGTATATTTTCGCCTTTCCCCCACCAAATGCAAGCGCGTTTTTTGACCCAAAATAGGCTCATCCGACCAGAATCAACAATGGTTAAATAATTGTTACAGATAGATTTACTGGAGTGATTACATTACCTGGGCTTGCAGCCTTCACACACATAAATCGGCACAAAAATTACAAGTCGATAACAAACGTTACATCTAAAAATAGTGGCTGTTTTATGATCTAAATCACTTCAACACAGGCAAAAGTAGCGCCATTTATATACAGCAAAACCCTAGTTTTCATTTTTGATCCATAGATTGGCATAAGCGCATGCGTCATCAGTTTTAAAACATCGGTTACCCCACCTCTATAACAATGCGCTGTTCGATATTTACACGCTAGTCACGCTCTGATACCTTTCGCGCACTCAACTTTGTGCATTCCAACGGATGTCATTCACTCATGCCTTCAGAATACCGAATCAAAAAAATCGTCGAAATCGGAGACACGCTCCATCGCAGCGGCTGTGCGCCTTATAAGCTAGAAAAATACACTAAGTTTTACGCCCGTAAACACGACGTCGATGTGATGGTTCAAGCCACGCCTACCACGGTGAACTATCAGTTTCCGGATGACAATAACGCCGTCGTGATGCGCCGCCATCCTCTCGCGTCGATCAATCTGAGTTTATTGGCCAATACCATCATTCGTATTAACCAACCCAGCTCCGAACCTGTTCCAGAGCCTATCGGTTACCCGAAATGGGTGATTGCTCTGGCGAACATGGGGATTCCACCGGCCTATTTGATGCTGGTCGGCAGTACCATCGATGCGATTTTACTCTCTGTGCTACTTGGTTTTGTGGTGTGGATGACGCAGCAAGTGTGTAAAGCTCGCCGTGCGATCGCGGTGGAGTTTGTCTCGGCGTTATTGACTGGCATTCTGGTGGCCTATTTTGCCAGCACATCGGCGCAGATACCGGTCTGGGCACTTTGTATTGCCTCCATCGTGCTGTTCGTTCCGGGGTTGTCGATTGCCAACTCCCTTGAGTGTCTCGCCTTCAATGATTTGGTGTCTGGCACGAGCTTACTCGGACAAAGCGCGCTCTCGTTAATTAAGCTGTTTGTCGGTATCGTCATGGGGCTCAACATTGGTGAAGCCATATGGGGGCAAGCCGCCGCTAGCACTTACATCAATCAAGTTCCGCTTTGGTTGCACGTCAGTGGCCTGTTTCTGATTTCGATTTCACTCGGCATTATCTTTAACGCAAGACCAATGGACATTTTGCTGGGGCTGCCGGTGGCGATGCTCGGCATGTGGGGGCCATTTTATTTAGGCTTTGAGAGCGGCTGGGTCGTCGGAACTTGGGTAACGACAGTGCTGATCACTTTATATGGCACGTGGTTGGCGAAAAAGATGGAATTGACGGGCAGCATCTACATTGTGCAGGGCATCATCATTTTGGTTCCGGGTAGCCGCGTGTTAGTCAGCGCGGGCCAATCCGTCTTTGAACAATCAATTTTGCCCATTCCGAGTATCGGGCTTTCTGCGTTGTTTATGTTCTCAGCGATCGTGGCAGGGCAGATTACCGCATACTCCCTCTATTCGCCAAAGATTGAACGCTAACGCCAAACACTCTGGCCTCTGACATTAAGAGCCCTATTCGATAGTCACCTTTAGGCAGCTATGGAGTAGGGCTCTTTGCCTTTGTGTTTCATTTTACGACTGGAACTGCCTTTGCCTTTCTTCGCTTTCTCTACTTGTGTTCGATACATCGAACTCGTCACAAGTGCTTTTAAGGCGTTATCTTTCACCACCCCTCTGCCCATATCATGCTCCAACGTCACACTAGGCGTGAAATCGCCCTTACTTTTTTCCATCACTTTTCCTTTTTCTCTTTGATTTGTTCGGTTTATAAAACGGTTCATTTGACTGATAAAACACTCAATAGCAGAATTTCACCAGCCACTTAGCCACACATTCAACCAAGAAATCGAATGTTACACTAGTTATACGAGCTACGATAATATTTTCGAAAGTAAACCTAGCGCAAAATTCTAATGAAAACATTTGTTTTTCTAAATTATTTACACCGATTTTTATTGACTTAGTTGCACTTAGCATTAGACTGTCAGGCAGCTAGAAAACGGTTCTTGTTTACTTTCGCCGTTATCGTTAGATTTCTTGTATATCTGCCTTAACGTCGTGCGCAATAGCAATCTCCTTTTCCACGCTATAGGTGCCGTCATGGCTTTATAAGATTTATCAAGGATATACATTATGTCTAACACTGTTACTGGTACAGTTAAATGGTTCAACGAAACTAAAGGTTTCGGTTTCATCCAACAAGAAAACGGTCCTGACGTTTTCGCTCACTTCTCTGCAATCACTGGTGACGGTTTCCGTACTCTAGTTGAAGGTCAAAAAGTTGAGTTCGTTGTTTCTCAAGGTCAAAAAGGCCCACAAGCTGAGAACATCAAAGTACTTTAATTTTCAAGTACTAAAGAATTACAATAGCCAGCATTCGCTGGCTATTTTTTTATTGAAGCATTATGGCACTCAAACCCACTATTTATAAATTTCGCATCAACTTGTCTGATACCAATCGTGACTTGTACGATGCCACTCAACTGACGCTTGCCCAGCACCCGTCAGAAACGACCGCTCGTATGATGGCCCGCGTCTTAGCGTACTGCCTACAATGGCAACCGGATTTAGCCTTTACTAAAGGTCTCTCTACCACCGAAGAACCGGACCTTTGGGTCAAATCACTCGACGATCAAACACTACTTTGGGTCGATGTGGGTGAGCCCTCTCTTGACCGAATCAAAAAGTCAACGCGAATCGCTCAGCAAGTGCTCGTCTACTCGTTCAATAGCAAATCCGATATATGGTGGGAGCAAAGTAAAAACAAGGCCCATCAATACCCTGCGTCGATTTACCGATTAGATGCAGACGCCGTCGAAGCGCTTGCCAATGTGGTCGCTCGCACGATGGATTTGTCGGTGATGATCACCGGCGATAGTCTCTTTATCGATTGTGAACAGGGTTCATTTGAAGTCGCAGTCACGACACTTCAGCATCAGCACTGATCCTCTATTCGGGCGACACACCCATTGTTGTCTCGCCCTTTTCAACACATTCTCTTCAAATACACTAAGCTAATATCTGTGACTTATAGGTCACTCATAGTTATCCTTTCGGTCCTGTGCCACAATGGATGCTCACCATTGTAAAAATGGGTACTTACCTGAAAAAACACGAGATTGTGTATGCCTGAAAAGAAAGTGTTGGTGCTTTACGCACACCCCTCTTCTGCGCGTTCAGAAGTCAATCAGCGACTGTTTGATGCAGCCAAGCAATGCCAAGGTGTCACGGCGGTCGACCTCTACTGGGAATACCCGACCTACAACATCAACATAGATAGAGAGCAGCAACGTTTGCGCGAGCACGACGTGGTGATTTTCCAGTTTCCGCTTTATTGGTATTCCACGCCCGCCATTTTAAAAGAGTGGCAGGACTTGGTACTTGAGTACGGCTTTGCTTACGGGCAAGATGCCGATGCGCTACACGGTAAGGTGTTTTTTTGCGCTTTATCGGCCGGAGGTAAACAAGATGCCTACCAAACCGACGGTTACAATCACTTCCCCATTCGTGCGCTACTGCATCCCATTGAACAAATGGCGACACTCACTGGCATGACCTACCTACCACCGTTTGCTCTTTTTGGCGCTCGAACTGCTAAGGAAGATGGTCGGATTGCGGCTCACTTATCACAGTGGACCCAACTCCTGAATGATCTGGTCGCAGACCGTGTGGAGATCAATACCGCCTCAGAGGCCGCCACACTCAATGACTATCTGCGTCAAGGAGGTCATGCATGACCCTCTATTTTCTCCAAGCCTTTATCTATTTAGTCGCGGCCGTGATTGCCGTGCCCTTAGCCAAGCGATTTGGCCTCGGCTCTGTGCTGGGTTATTTGATTGCGGGCGTGGTGATCGGGCCCATTATCGGTTTGGTCGGTGAAGAGACCACCACTATCCAGCATTTCGCTGAGTTTGGTGTGGTAATGATGCTGTTTTTAGTCGGCTTAGAGCTTGAACCTAAAATGCTCTGGTCAATGCGAAATCGTCTGTTAGGGCTGGGCGGATTGCAAGTCACGCTCACGACACTGGCCACCATGTACATCGCGATGTGGTTTGGGATCACATGGACGATAGCGTTAGCGATAGGGCTGATTTTTGCCCTCTCTTCGACAGCGATTGTCCTGCAGACCTTTAACGAAAAAGGGCTATCCAAAACAGAGGGTGGGCAAAACGCCTTCTCTGTGTTGCTCTTTCAAGATATCGCCGTCATCCCCATGCTGGCCTTTATCCCGCTGTTAGCGTTACCTGAGTTGGTCGAGCAAGCACAAAACTTGGCAGCTAATGCCGCCGAGCATCATGAAGAGCTCAGCTTGGTCGCGCATCTGCCAGGCTGGGCGTATGCGATGGTGATTGTCGCCTCCATTGCAGGGTTGGTCATTGGCGGGCACTACCTGAGTCGGCCACTGCTTCGCTTTGTCGCCAGCTCCGGCCTGCGTGAAATATTCACCGCTACGGCCCTAATGTTAGTTGTGGGTATCGCCGCGTTGATGAGCTTAGTTGGCCTGTCCCCCGCACTGGGCACCTTTTTGGCGGGGGTTGTTCTGGCAAACAGTGAGTTTCGTCATGAGCTCGAATCCAACATCGACCCCTTTAAGGGCTTATTACTGGGTCTCTTTTTTATCACGGTCGGCGCTGGCATCGACTTCTCAATTCTCTTTAACGATTTCTTTCTGATTATTGGCCTAACACTGGGCGTTATGGCACTGAAAGGTGGCATCCTTTATCTCCTTGCTTGGGCTTTTCGAATTAAAAACAACAACCGTTGGTTGTTCACGCTCAGCTTGGCGCAGGCAGGGGAATTTGGCTTTGTGCTGCTCAGTTTCAGTATGCAAAATCACGTATTACCGTTTGATATCGCTCAGAGGCTCTCTTTAGTCGTCGCGCTATCGATGTTCCTCACCCCTGGCTTATTCATCTTTTACGATAAGTTTATCTTGCCGCGTTTTCAGACGAAGGCCAACGATCAGGACGCCGATGTGATTGATGAAAAAGGTTCAGTGATCATCGCAGGGATTGGTCGATTTGGCCAAGTGGTCAATCGTCTACTGGTCGCTAACGGCGTACACACCGTTGTACTGGATCACCAAGCGGATCAGGTGGATATGATGAGGCAAATTGAGACCAAAGCCTATTTTGGTGATGCGACTCGTCCTGATTTACTCCATACCGCAGGCATTGAAGAGGCGGCGATGATCATACTCGCCATGGATAATCGCGAAAGCAGCGTAGAGCTGACTAAGTACGTGAAACACACCTACCCTCATGTCAAAATTCTTGCCCGTGCGTTCGATAGAGGACACGGCTATCGCCTTCGTCAAGCGGGGGCTGATGTCATTGAGCTAGAGACGTACCACTCAGCCCTAGAGATGGGCGCGCAAGCCATGAGGGCCCTAGACTTTCATCCGTTTTATGTCGAGCAACATAAAACCGCCTACAAAGAAGTGGAAGAGCGCAAATCGGATATGCTCTATCGCGCTTGGGAAGATGATTCCCACGGCGAACGTTTTGACAACAACTATCGCAAGCTCTTTATCGAGTTAGAACAGCAAATCAAATTGTCGATGTCCACCGATAGACAGGATCAACATGAACCTGGAGAACGAGGATGGACACCACCGCCTAAAGGATACGCGGACAAACTTGATGACAACGATCCCCAAGACCGAGCCTAGCTCGGTCGCCATGTTTTACCAGTAATGAAGTGACCATGAAGAGAAAATCCAACAGCGCTACTACTACATCACGGACAAACTCACAGACAAGCTCACAAACAGCCTCATTAGGCCAGCAACTGTTCACCATGACTTGGCCTATGCTGTTTGGCGTCCTTTCGCTAATGAGTTTTCAATTAGTGGACAGTGCATTCATCGGGCAACTCGGTGTGCTTCCGCTCGCGGTGCAAGGATTTACCTTGCCTATCCAAATGATCATTATTGGCATCCAAGTTGGCTTAGGTATCGCCACGACAGCAGTCATCGCCAAAGCACTGGGCGCCAACGACACTCGCTACGCCAAACAACTGGGTGGACTAGTCCTTACCATTGGTAGCGTAGGGGTTGCGGCCTTCGCCGTCGTGCTTTATCTACTGCGCAAGCCAATACTGAGTCTACTCAGTGCACCAGACTCTGTCTTACCGATCATCGATACCTACTGGATCGTTTGGGCGGCGAGCGCATGGGTCGGCGCGGTGTTGTACTTTCTCTACAGCATATGTCGCGCCAACGGCAATACTCTACTACCCGGCACCATGATGATGGTCACCAGCGCAATAAACTTAGCGCTTGATCCTGTGTTTATTTTTACTCTCGACCTAGGGATTAACGGCGCAGCAATAGCCACCATTGTTGCTTTTGGCTGCGGTATTCTGGTCGTAGCCCCTAAAGTGCTGCGCAAGGAGTGGATGAGCTTTGATTGGAGTGACTTGAACGTCCTCAGCAGCGTGCGTTCTATTGGTAATATTATGGGCCCGGCGATGGTCAGTCAGCTCCTTCCCCCCCTATCTTCAATGCTTGCGACCAAGCTTGTTGCCGGTTACGGCACCGCTGCCGTGGCCGCATGGGCATTGGGGTCGCGCTATGAATTTTTTGCCATCGTCTCAGTGCTGGCATTGACGATGTCGATGCCCCCGATGGTCGGTCGCTTGCTCGGCGCCGGCAATATTAAGGATATCCGTCAACTCGTCACGATCGCGGTTAAGTTTATTTTGCTGTTCCAGCTAGCGATTGCGCTGGTGACCGGTCTTAGCTCGGGTCTGTTAGCCGATCTCATGACGGGGGAAAATCAAGTCGAATCGATCCTCTCGATGCACTTGATGCTGGTACCATTTAGCTTAGGTCCGCTGGGGGTGTGCATGTTGATGGTCTCTATTTCCAACGCTCTGGGTAAACCCTACACAGCGTTAACCATCTCTGCCTTGCGACTGTTCGCCTTCTTCCTACCCTGTTTGTGGGTCGGTGCTTATCTCGGCGGGATTCAAGGGCTCTTTTGGGGAGCGAGCATCGGTAATCTCCTCGCGGGTGCCTGCGCTTGGGTACTGTATCAGCGTACGTTACGCTCGATTGAATCGGCTAAATAAAACAAGTTGAAATGAAAGGTGGCTTTCGCCGTTCTTAATACAAAGCAGACTAAAACGACGTACCTAGGAGAGACATATGGCAGCGCCAATCAAAGTAACCCTCTATCGCTGGGCGGGCAGTTGGGGACCATTCAAAGTGAACATTCCCTGTGGTGAGTGCACGCTGACCAAAGACATTCTCAGTGATACCTTTGCCAACGAACTGGCCGATGTGCCGGTCGAACTTGAGGTGAAAGATTGGCTCTCTCATTGGTGGGAGCCGCTCAAAGCCGGTGCTTGGCATGCGCCAATTGTGATGGTCGAGGGTAAAGTGATCAGTCAAGGGGAGGCCCTCAACCGCGGTGTATTGGTGCAGTCGATCATAAAAGCATGGACCGAGCACGATACACTGGGCGGCAATATCGTCTTTGGTAAAGCAACATGCCCTTATTGTGTAAAAGCGAAGGCATTGCTCGATGAAGCAGGCATCGAATATCGTTATCACGACGTGGTCAAAGAGAGTGCGGCTTTGTATCGAATGATCCCGGAAGTAAAAGCGATCATCGGTGAAAAAACGCCCGTTACCGTGCCACAAATATGGCTGGATGGTCACTACATTGGAGGGGCTGACAACTTAGAGGCGTGGCTTGTTAACAAAGGATTAGGCAAGGTGCCTGACAATGTCGTCGTTATGCAAAATCAGTCCTCTAACGGCTAGTACCGGCTATCACATTGACGTTTTGATCAAACAATTAAGCCCCATCAAAATGGGGCTTAATATTATCTATTCGTTCGTTTGGCGTTAGATTCGCCAGTGCCAGATTACTTAGCGATTTTGTTCAGTACGCGCTTAAAAAAAGACGCTTTTTTCGCTTTTGGCTTGCCGTAAAACATTTCGTTCATGGCGTGCTTTGCAATCATTTGGCCTAGGTATGCACCTGCTAGATCGTTGTTCATGATTTTCTCCTCAAAGAATATGAGTGTGATTTTAATCACAAAAACAACAAAAGCAAGAGATATATCACATTTATTTTATTTAATTGCACTCCTGTTTCATTTTAGTGCGCGATAGATCATTTTGGTGCAAATAACCCTGCTCTCAAACGGTCACCTTCATGGCTGCGTGTCGTTAACTGCGCTTGGGTTGTTGGTAGGTTTTACCCGCCATTTGGTAGGTATCTTTACGCTTAACGTCAAACTGCGTATCGAAGAACCAAGCCACAAAACGAATCACCTCATCCCCTTCGTTCATCACATGCTCAATGAACTCCTGCTCTTCGCCTTGCTCGTTTTCTTGCAGAGTCACATGGTAAATACGCGATTCCCCTTCGACTTCCGCTAGAGCAAACTGACCCGTCAATGCCTCGGCCGCCTGCGCCACTTCTTCATCGCTACTGGCTTTCAGCATCTCCAATGCTTGTGGCAGACTGTCTTGTTCGCACAGTGCTTTCACTAAACTTTCAAACTCTTGGTATTCCATTGTCGATCTCTCATCGCATTCAAACCGCGCCATTGTACCTACATCCTTTACTGAGTGGTACTCCAGACGAAACCCCGTGCGTTTTCGCCGTAATCTATTAAGATGTGGTCTCATTACTTCCTAAAGCGAAACAATGAGCCAGTATGGATTGGATTCAAAGTGTACACAGTTACCTTCGTGTCGTAGACGAAGGCAGTTTTAGCGCCGCTGCACGTAAACTCAACACCACCAACTCCGCGGTCAGCAAGCGCATTCACTGGCTTGAAGAACGCCTCGGTGTCCAGCTGTTAAAGCGCACCACGCGCTCCGTCACCCAAACCGAAGCGGGCGCACTTTTTTATCAGCGGGCTAAAGTTCAGCTAGATGAGTGGCAATCGATCGTCGATGAAACGCGCTCGGTCAATCAAAGCCCTGCTGGGCTACTCAAAATTGGCGCGACCTTGGCGATAGGGTCGAAATTTCTTGTCCAATACCTCAATGATTTCTTGCAGATGTATCCCGATATTCGTATTCAGTTGCTGACGACGACCCCCGGCCAACTGCCAGAATTGAGTTTGGATCTTTTTATTAGCCGAGAAATCGAGCAGCTTAACTCACTGAGTTTCAAAGCCTCCGCCTTGTTTGAACACAAAGGCGCCTTCTATGCGTCACCGTCCTACATCGAGCAGTATGGTGAACCTACCTCAGCGGACGATCTGCTCAATCATAATGTTCTGATGTGGGGAGAACGCCCACAGCGTGAAGTGAGGCTCAGTCAAGGACAGCGCTTGAGTTTATCCGGCAATTTCGCCACCACCAATCCAGAGGCGCTGTTTTATGCAGCCAAAAGTGGCATGGGCATTTTGCTCACTTACGATGTGATGATTAAAGAGGATCTCAAGTCCGGTACGTTAAAACGGATCATGCCCGACATCACTGCCGACGAAGCGACGGTGTATGCGTACTACCCAAAGCTCGATTATCAGCACACTCGGACCCAACTGTTTCTCGATTATTTAAAGGCCAGACTCTCTGAAGAGCGCGCCCCTCTGTAGACGATGTTCTCGTCCGCACTGCGAGGTTGATCAATTAAGCAACCTGTCCCATCGTTAAAGCGCAAGAGTCCGCTGACGATCACACACATTCGCGGCGATCGCTTGGCTAAACATAATCAGAAGTGGGATTGAACAAAGGTACGGCGCACAATCATTGGCGAGATTACAAAGGGACTTCGATGGTCATCATCACATCGCCTTCGTAGTCATCATGCCAGCGGTAGTCGAGCCTCATTCTTGGCTCGCCGGCTTTTTTGTCACCAAAACCGACACTGAACTGCAAACCATGATTGCGTAACCACTCATCCATGCTCATCGTGGCTATTTTCTCTTCGAGCTCAGAAGGCATCCACACGCCGATACCAAAATAGTTGGATGACAAGTGGCGAGACAAAATTGGGTTGCTGGCACTTTTCAATACCCAATCATCCCAGTAAGAGGCGTAGTCTCGACTGTCATCATCGAGATAGAACTCAAGATCGTCGAGCGCTTTAACCGTGTACTCGATGCCATCTAGCATCGAAAAGCAGAGGCCTTGGGCTGAGTGAAACATCAGAGAGTTGGACGGCTTGTTTTTCTCTTCATACGAATAATCGTATAAATCGCATGCTTGTGATGCGAATGCCATTGCACCAAAACAAAACCCTATATATTGAGAAAAACGCATTCATATCTCTTATGTAACCACTAAATACACCCTCAATAATACGCTTTTTTACTCAATATGCGATTCACTTTTTCTGTTGTCAGGTGGGAAATAGGCGACTTGTCCTGTAGGGCATTTCTTATGTCCGTACTGCGAATCGCCACCTTTTCTGGACAACTCAATACAGACCAACGAGTTAGGATCTCCTCGGCGTTATAAAACTTGGCAAAGTTTAATAAGTTGTCTGGCCCCATCACAAAAGTTAAATGGGCATTAGGGTATTGCGCCTCTAACGCTTGCAGGACAGCAAACGTCGTAACGCCACCATCTTGGCCAAGCAAACTTTCTTCGATTGGCGATCGCTCGACATTAGGCAGCGAGAGATCATCAATAAACGCATCCACCAGTTCACAACGCAGCGCATAATCGAGCATCACTTTGCCCCATGCATGGGCAATACTTGGCACGAGCAGCACCTTATCAAAATGAGTCAACGACTCTATGACGCTTTTATGCCCTAAACTGGGTGGATTAAACGCGCTTCCAAACACCGCAATATGGCTCATTTTCTTCCTTTCTGCTGCTAAACGGTCGTAGCAGTTTTCTAATCTGTTCAAATTGGTATGATATCGGCTAGACGCTTTAAGGGTATCAAGAATATCCGCAAATTTGAAAATACATTGCTTGCAGGAAGGAAACACAATGGAACAGTTGATTCGCGATGAGATGCGTGTCTTACCTTCAATTGACCCTGAATTTGAAGTGACACGTCGAGTCGATTTTATTAAACGCAAACTGCGAGAAGCAGGCTGCAAGTCTTTGGTACTGGGGATCAGTGGAGGGGTGGACTCCACCACTTGTGGCCGCTTGGCTCAGCTAGCCGTTAACCAACTCAATGAGGAAACCGATGGCGGTTACCAGTTCATTGCCGTCCGCTTGCCTTATGGTGAACAGAAAGACGAAGATGAAGCCCAAATTGCATTGAAATTTATTGAGCCGACACATTCTGTCTCCGTCAATATTAAAGCGGGTGTGGATGGTATTCACGCCGCCACACAAACCGCCCTTGAAGGCACCGACTTGCTACCGACTGACGCAGCAAAATTGGATTTTGTTAAAGGCAACGTGAAAGCGCGCGCGCGCATGGTTGCGCAGTACGAGATCGCAGGCTATGTGGGCGGGCTCGTACTCGGCACCGATCACTCAGCGGAAAACATCACTGGCTTTTACACCAAGTTTGGCGACGGCGCCTGTGACCTTGCACCGCTATTTGGTTTGAGCAAACGTCAAGTTCGTGAAGTGGCCGCTCATCTCGGCGCCCCAGAGCTATTAGTGAAAAAGACGCCAACCGCGGATCTTGAAGAACTGGCACCACAAAAAGCCGATGAAGACGCGTTGAACCTCACCTATGATCAGATCGATGATTTCCTAGAAGGGAAACCGGTATCAGAGGAAGTCTCGCAGCGTCTTGTGCACATCTACACCATCACGCAGCACAAGCGTCAGCCTATCCCGACCATCTACGATTAATCTTATCGATAGATGCAGCGCGTTTGACGCCCCGTCACACGCGCTGCCCCACCACCTATCACCTATCACCTATCACCTATCACCTATCACCTATCACCTATCACCCATCACCCATCACCCATCACCCATCACCCATCACCCATCACCCATCACCCATCACCCATCACCCATCACCCATCACCCATCACCCATCACCCAATTATGC